>NZ_JBEXSJ010000001.1:438982-465093 GCF_040613535.1 Kribbella sp. NPDC006257 | reverse complement strand
CCCCCGACCCCGGCGACGCAGTCCGACCCCGCCGACCCCGGCGACGCAGCCCCGCCTCGGCGACCAACCGCTCCCTGGCTCACATGTCTGGCGGGATCCGCGTAGCTGCGCCCTTCCCTGGTCGAGACGGTGGGTGTCAAGGGTCGAAGATCCCGCAGGGACGCCGAAGGCGCCCTTGATACCCGCCGGCTCGACTAGAATAATCCCGCAGCGGAGACCGCCCACCAGCTGATCCTTCGCGGTGGATGCGAGCGCATCACCGATGACCCAGGCGTACCGACGGACATGAGGTATCCCCCAAAACCACCGTCACCCCACCCACCCCAAGCGCAACCCCCGCCCTCAAACCAGACACCTCATGTCCGTCGGCACACCCCCGCCCGACCAGGCCCCGCGCATGGACGCTCAATCAGGCAACGGGCCCACCGAACCCTTGCCGGCCGCCGAGGTGATGGGCTGGGGGCTGGCTAGGGTTTGGGGGGTGGAGATCATCAGGTTGAACCTTGTGCCCAGCGGGCCGGTCTCGCGGTTCGGGAGTGAGGGGTTCTCGGTCGCCGGGGTCGGGCGGATCCAGGCTGGGCATCTCGCCTGTCTTCGGTTGGCAGCGGATGGGCGGATCGGGCGCCATCCGGCGGTGGGTCGTCAACTGCTGTTGCTGGTCAGCGGTGACGCAACGGTGAGCGGCGACGACGGCGCACCGGTCGAACTGATGCCAGGCGAGGTCGCAGTGTGGGCACCAGGTGAGAGCCACGAGACCACCTCCGACGCGGGCATGACAGCGTTCGTCGTCGAAGGTGAAGTAGAGCTCTCACCCGGTGTGAGCTAAAGCCGAGGGTCCACCGGCTCGGATTCCAGCGCCAGGACGGCGAAGACGCATTCGTGGATTCGCCAGAGGGGTTCGCCGCGGGCGGCGCGTTGGAGGGACTCCAGGCCGAGGGCGTACTCCCGGAGCGCCATCGACCGCTTGTGACCCAGGTTCCGGCCGCGAAGCCGTTCGAAGTTCGCCGGTTCGGTGTAGTCAGGCCCGTAGATGATCCGCAGATACTCCTGCCCACGAACCTTCAACCCCGGTTGAGTCAGCCCCTTCTTCAGACGGACCAGGTTCGCGGCCGGCTTGACCACCATGCCCTCGCCGCCCGCGCCCGTCAGCTCTTCCCACCAAGCGATTCCGGCATCCCACGAGTCGGCGTCGACAAACATCCGCCGCGTCGCAGTGATCAGCGAGGAATCGGCCGCAACCATCCGGTCCGCGACAGCGAGATGCCAGGCATGAGGCTTGTCCTCGTACGTCGTACCTTCGGAAGCCAGCACCTGGAAAGGCGCGACCCGCACGCCATCCAGCCCCTCCGTCGGCCAGCAATACCGGCGATACGCCTCGCTGAAGAGCGACGCGTTGACCGTACGCCGTTGCGTCCGCGCCAGCAGCTCGCCGACATCGAGTCCCGCCGCCACGGCTGACTCCAGACCAGCAGTTGCCGCGGGCAACGCCGTACGAGCTGCTGCGCCCACAGCGGCGTACTGGTGTTTGAGTAGATCGACGGCCTTCGCACTCCACGGCAGAAGCTCCGCGTCGAGAAGGAGCCAGGACGTATCGAGCTCGTCAAAGAGCCCGGCCTCCAACGCGACAGCGCGGAGTCGCAGCAGAAGCTCGCCCGTCAGCGCCGCATCGAAGAACGACCGCCCGGTCCGAGTGTGAACAGCGCCTCGCCCAGCAAGCCCGAAGCGCTTCTCAGCCACGTCGTCGTCCCGCGTCAGCAGTACGACGGCGCGCGAACCCATGTGCTTCTCCTCGCACACCAGCTCCGTGACGCCGTCCGCCTTGTAGGCCTCGAATGCCTGCGAAGGATGCTCCAGCAGCCCAGGGATCGGCGAGGTCGCGACCGGGCTCATCGTCGGCGGCAGGTAGAGCAGGAACCGCGGATCGATCGCGAACCGGCTCATCACCTCGAGCGCCGCACCAGCCTGCTCGGCGCGGATACTCAGCCGCCCGTGCGTCGCGGTCTCGACCACCCGGCGGCCGGTGACGTCGGTGATGTCCAGTACGTCGGGCTCGCGACCCGGAGCGCTTGCCACATGCAACGGTTTCGCGGGCTCGTAGTACTGCTCGAAGGCTTCGACCGCGACCAGCTCGCGCTCGGGGTAGCGCAGCGCGGTGAGCGAACCGCCGAAGACGCAGCCGGTGTCGAGGCAGATCGTGTTGTTGATCCACTCCGGGACGGGCGTCGGGGTGTGTCCGTAGACGACCATCGCGCGACCGCGGTAGTCGTTCGCCCACGGGTAGCGCACGGGCAGGCCGAACTCGTCGGTCTCCCCCGTCGTCTCGCCGTACAGGCAGAACGCGCGAACCCGGCCGGAGGTGCGGCCGTGCATCCGCTCCACCAGGCCGGCGTGCGAGACCACCAGATTGCCGCGGTCGAACACATAATGCGAGACGAGCCCGTAGATGAACCTGTCGACTTCCTCCCGGAACTCCGGCGTCTCGGCGGCAAGCTGCGCGAGCGATTCCTCGAGCCCGTGCGTGAGCTTGACCTTCTTACCCCGCAGGGCTTTGAGCAACTTGTCCTCATGGTTCCCCGGCACACAATAAGCATTGCCCGAAGCAACCATCCCCATCACCAACCGCAGCACCCCCGGAGTATCCGGCCCCCGGTCCACCAGGTCTCCAACAAACACAGCCTGACGGCCCGCACAGTGTGCATCTACAGCTCGACCTTCTGCATCACGGACGATGGTGTAGCCGAGTTGCATCAACAGCTGTTCGAGTTCGGCGCGGCAGCCGTGGATGTCGCCGATGATGTCGAAGGGGCCGGTCTGGTCGGTGAGGTCGTTGTACAGCTTGGTGCGTTCGATGCTGACGGCATCGATCTTCTCCACACCGTCGAGGATGTGGATGTGCCGGAAGCCTTCGCGCTTCAAACCCCGAAGACCGCGGCGCAACTGCTGCTGCTGGCGCCGCACGACATGCGGCCCGAACTGCCGATCCGGCCGCTGCTCGTTCCGTTCGACCGCCACCCGCTCGGGCACGTCGAGAACGATGGCGACCGGCAGTACGTCGTACTCGCGAGCCAGCGCGACCAGCTGCTTCCGTGATTCCGACTGCACGCTGGTCGCATCGATCACCGTCAGCTTGCCGGCCGCGAGTCGCTTCGCCGCGATGAAGTTCAGCACCTCGAACGCGTCCTTGCTGACCGACTGATCGTTCTCGTCGTCCGAGACGAGACCGCGGCAGAAGTCGCTGGAGATCACCTCCGTGCCGAGGAAATGCTTACGCGCAAAGGTGGATTTGCCCGAGCCACTCACGCCGATCAGGACGATCAGGCTCAGCGCCGGGACAGTGATGCGCTCCATCAGATCGCCTCCTTCAGATCGGAGTCCGTACGCCGGGAGGCGTCGACTCGGCGGAACAGAGCCAGCTGCGTCGGCGGCCCGACCTCCGGATCATCCGGTCCGACCGGACGGAAGGAGACCTCGTACCCATAGGTCCGGCAGACCCCAGCAGCCCACTCCTGGAACTCGGAACGGGTCCACTCGAACCGGTGATCCGGATGCCGGAAAGCACCAGCTGGAAGGGTTTCGAAGCGCACGTTGTGCTCGGAATTCGGCGTGGTGACGACGACGCTGCCGGGTTGCGCCGCACCGAAGACCGCCTGGGCGAGAGCGGGCAGGCGAGGTGGGTCGACGTGCTCGATCACCTCCATCAGTACGGCGGCGTCGAGCCCGGTGAGTCGCGCATCGGCGTACGTGACGGACGACTGGAAGAGCCGCAGCCGTTCGCGTTTCCGGTCCGACATCTCGTCGACGTGCAGCCGTCGTTCGGCGTACGTCAGAGCTCGCGAGGAGACGTCGGCCGCGACCACCTCAGTGAACGAAGAATCCTTCAACAGTTGGGCAACCAGCACCCCCTCACCACACCCCAGATCAGCAACCTTGCGAGCACCGATCTCCCGCAGAAGCTCAACCACAGCGGTACGCCGTTGAACCGCCAGCGACACAGGCTTCTCAGCGTCAGAAGCAGCTACTGAATCGTCGCCGACCTCGGCGTCCGACTCGTCGGCGGCAGCCTCGGTGCCGTCTGCTTCGACGAGGCGGTCGAGGGCTTCGAGGGCCGAGTCGGTCAGGCGTTTGCGGTGGGCCAGGTAGCGCCGGGAGATCAACTCGCGGTCCGGGTGCGTTCCGAGCCACCCTTCGCCCGCGCGGACGAGTTTGTCGACCTCGTCGGACCCGACCCAGTAGTGCTTCGCGTCGTCGAGCACCGGCAGCAGCACATAGAGGTGGTGCAGCGCATCGGCGAGCCGCACCGAACCGGTCAGCCGCAGATCGACGTACCGGGAATCACCCCACTCAGGAATCGAGGGATCGAGCGGTACAGGCCGTGCGTCCACGGACCAGCCGAGTGGGCCGAAGAGCCGTTCGGCCATCGCTGCACCACCACGGCACGGGAGCGCAGGCACCCGGATCTCCAGCTCGATCGACCTGGCCGCCAGTTCAGGACGGGCATCGCAGCGGCCGAGCATCGCCGTACGGAAGAGTTTGCCGACCGCGACGGCGAGCAGGCTGGACGCGGCGTACGGGCGGTCGTTGACGTACTGCCCGAGCGTGAACCCCTCGCCGGACCGTCCACGACCCGAGCGCACCAGCGCGATCGGGTCGACCTCCAGCAGTACGGCGACCGTGCAGCGCTCGTCAGTGGCTTCCGGGTAGAACACATGCGCCGTACCGCCGGCCACCTCCAAGGACTGCGGTCGCGCCGGGTTCTTGTGCAACAAGAACCCGAGGTCGGTCGCAGGAGCGCCAAGGCCGGCTGAGGTGGTACCGATCGTCACGAACACTTCCGCATTCGATCATGCAAGCCGCTCACCGGCCGCCTCATTTACCGCCGACTCATTTGCTGCCCGACCATTTGGCACCGAGGTCTTGCACTCCTCCGATCGGGCCTCTACCTTCAGCTAAATCGTTAGGAAAGTTTCCTAACGGTTAACGAATGTCCCGCCCCCACCGCCCGGAGGTCACCGCCGATGTCCTATCTACTCCGAGGGCTGGCCGCTGCCGCGGTCGTCACCGCCGCCCTGGTCGCTCAACCGATCTTCGCCCCCTCAGCCTCGATGGCTGCCGACTCGCTGCTCTCCCAGGGGAAGCCGGCCACCGCGTCGTCGGTCGAGAGTAGCTCCCTCGACGCCGCGAAGGCCGTCGACGGCAACTCGTCCACCCGCTGGGCCAGCGCCGAAGGCCACGATCCCGAGTGGATCCGGGTCGACCTCGGCGCGACCGCCACCATTTCGCGGGTCAAGCTCAACTGGGAAGCCGCCTACGGCAAGTCGTACAAGATCCAGACCTCCGCCGACGGATCGGCCTGGACCGACGCGTACTCGACCACGACCGGCAACGGCGCGATCGACGATCTGACCTTGTCGGGCAGCGGCCGCTACGTACGCGTCTACGGCACCGCCCGCGGTACGTCGTACGGCTACTCGCTCTACGACCTCGAGGTCTACGGGACGACCGGCGGCGGCACGGGCGACACCACGCCACCCAGTACGCCGGGCAGTCTCGCGGTCATCGGGACGACCTCGAACAGCGTGTCGCTGTCCTGGAACGCGTCCACGGACAACGTCGGCGTCACCGGTTACGCCGTCTCCCGCAACGGCACGGAGATCGCCACTGCCACCGGCACGACCTTCACCGACACCGGGCGCGCCGCCTCGACCAGCTACACGTACACGGTCAAGGCACGCGACGCCGCCGGCAACACGTCCGGGGCCAGCAACACCGTCACCGCGACCACCCAGGCCGGCGGCGGCAGCGGACCGGGGGTGCCGTTCGGCAGCCACCAGTTCCCGTACGCCGCCGGCATGCTCACCCCGTCGGGCAGTCAGGCCACCCTCGACCAGAAGGTGGTGGACTACTACAACTCCTGGAAGTCGGCCTTCGTCAAGCAGAACTGTGGCAACGGCTGGTACCAGATCATCTCGCCGGACGCCGATCACCCGTACGTCGCCGAGGCGCAGGGCTACGGCATGGTGATCACCGCGACGATGGCCGGTGCCGACCCGAACGCCAAGACGATCTTCGACGGCCTGGTCAAGTACATGCTGGCGCACCCCTCGGTGAACAACGCCGACCTGCTGGCCGCCGAGCAGGACACCTCCTGCAAGAGCGTCAACGGCTCCGACAGCGCGACCGACGGGGACATGGATGTCGCCTACGGCCTGTTGATGGCCGACAAGCAGTGGGGCAGCACCGGGACGTACAACTACAAGCAGCTCGCGGTGAAGCACATCAACGCGATCAAGGCGAGCGAGATCAACCCGAACACCAACCTGCTCACGTTCGGTGACTGGAGTACTTCCGGCGACTCGACGTACAACATGTCCCGGACGTCGGACTGGATGATCGACCACTTCCGTGCCTTCAAGGCGGCCACTGGCAACTCTGCCTGGGACACCATCCGTGCCAAGCACCAGACGGTGACCACCTCACTGCAGGCGAACTACGCGTCGGCCACCGGACTCCTGCCCGACTTCGTGATCAACACCAACTCCAGCCCGAAGCCGGCTGCCGGTCAGGTCCTGGAGGACCCGAACGACGGTCAGTTCTGGTGGAACGCCTGCCGCGACCCGTGGCGGATCGGCGCCGACGCGGTGACCAGTGGCGACAGTGCTTCGCTGGCCTCGGCTCGCAAGCTCAACACTTGGATCAAGTCGAAGACCGGCGGCAATGCGAGCAGCATCGCCACGGGGTACAAGCTGAACGGCACGGCGATCGACTCCAGCAGCGACGCCGCCTTCTTCGCGCCGTTCGCGGTGACCGCGATGACGGACTCCGGCAGTCAGGCGTGGCTGGACGCGATCTGGAACAAGATGCTGACCACGCCGGTCGACACCAGCAGCTACTACGCCGCGAGCATCCAGCTCCAGGTGATGATCACCGTCACCCACAACCACTGGGTGCCTTAACCGTTTGAGGGCCAACCCACACTTTCGGGGGTTATCCCCTCAATCCGTGGGTTGGCCCTCGGTATCCACGCAGTCAACCCACAGTTTCGGGCGTTATCCCCTGAAAGTGTGGGTTGGTGCTGTTGCGGAGGTTTGTCAGGAGGTGGGTGGGTTCCCTCAGGGAGGCGGCAGAAACCTTGCTGGGTTGGGGTTTCGGGTGCCGGGCAATCTTGGCCGAAGGTTGAGACACGCGGAGTTAGGGCTGGCGTTGCGGGGGTGTTTGGTTCTAGCTTGTTTTGCAGCAGAAGAGTCGCTACAGACCGTCCTTCCCCGCTGACAGTCCGTACCGGTCCCCGGTTTGTGGCGAGACAATCGACCACGCCGACACGGGGAAAGGACCATGGCATCTCCCTCAGGCCACACCAGGGCCGACCAGTACGACGTACGCCCCACCGCCAGGACCGAAGGGTTCCGCCGGTGAAACCCCAGACCTTCGAACTCGTCCGGTACGCGGACATCAGCGGAGTCTCCGGCACCGGAACGGTCGCCGAAGGATGTGTCTTCACCGACGGATCGGTCGCCCTCCGCTGGCACGGCCAGAATCCCTCCACCGCGGTCTGGCCGGACCTCGACTCCATCCTCGCCGTCCACGGCCACTGCGGCGCCACCGTCGTCCGCTGGCTCGACGTCTCCGAGATGGAAACCGTCCCCGGCACCGACCTCCTCCCCGGCGAAGTAGCCCACATCCTCGCCACCGGCCGCCACACCCACCACCCCCCAGCAGTAGCAACAGCCTGACCCCGTACGCCGTGCCGGTTAGGCCCTGACAGTCAGCTGTTGATGCCGGTGAGGGCGAAGAATTCTTGGCGGGAGCTGGGGTTGTTGCGGAGGACGCCGTGCAGGGAGGAGGTGACGGTGCGGGAACCGGCGGCGCGAACTCCGCGCAGGGACATGCAGAGGTGTTCTGCTTCGATGACGACTCCGACGCCCTTGGGTGCGAGCTGATCCTGGAGCCAGTCGGCGACCTGCTTGGTCAACCGCTCCTGCACCTGAAGATCGCGCGCGAACAACTCCACCACCCGCGCCAGCTTCGACAACCCGAGAATGCGCTCACCCGGCAGATAGCCGACGTGGGCGACGCCTTGGAACGGCAGCATGTGGTGTTCGCAGAACGACTGCACGGGGATATCCCGCGCGAGCACCAACTCGTCGTACCCCTCGTCGTTGGGGAACGTCGTCAGCGCGAACTCCCGCGGCGTCAGCATCTCGGCGTACGCATGCGCCACCCGCCGTGGAGTATCGGCCAGATGCACGCTGTGCGGATCGCGACCGAGCGCCTTGAGCAGATCCGCGACCGCGCGTTCCGCTGCCGGCAGGTCGATCTCGGGGCGCCCGGCGACCACGTGCAAGGGGACCGCGTCCAGCTCCTCAGCGGTGAATGCTTCCGACCGGATCGTCGTCATCTGCGCTCCTCACAGCGTCGGGATGAGCCAATCAAATAGTTTAGAACTCAACCATCTATTCCGTCAACGAAAGTTGTCGATACAATACCTCGGTGGACCACGACCACCTCGCCGGCGTCCAGGCGATCGCCGCGCTGGAGGAACCGACCAGGCGACAGCTCTACGAACTCGTTACGCGCAGCCCGTCCGCGGTCAGCAAGGACGAGGCCGCCGCCGCGCTCGCCATCCCCCGGACCACCGCCGCTTTCCACCTCGACAAACTCGTCGACGGCGGACTGCTGAGCGTCGTCTACGAACGCCGCTGCGGCCGGAGCGGTCCCGGCGCCGGCCGTCCCGCCAAGCTATATCGCCGCTCAGACCTCCAGGTAGAGATCTCACTCCCCGAGCGCACGTACGACGTAGCCGCTCTCCTCCTCGCCGCCGCCCTCGCCGACGCCGAATCCAGCGGCGAGTCCCCTGCAAAAGCCCTGGCCCGCCACGCCACCGACCACGGCAGATCCCTCGGCGAATCCTCCGAAGGCGATCTCCTCCAGGTACTGAACCGTCAAGGTTTCGAGCCACATGAGGACGGCCCAGACATCTTGTTGGGGAATTGTCCGTTTCATGTGTTGGCGAAGGAGTACTCGGCGCTGGTGTGTGGCATGAATCAGCAACTGCTGGCGGGCGTGCTCGACGGGGTCGGGGATGAGGAGAGGGAGGCGGTGATCTCGCCTAGCCCCGGGCATTGCTGTGTTCGGATAAAACTAAGGGCGGAGTAGGGCGTAGATGTAGACGCCGAGGTATTTGCCGCCGATGAAGGAGCGTTCGCGGAGGAACCCTTCCTGGGTGAAGCCGAGGCGCTCGAGAGCCTTCTGTTCGCCGATGTTGCCTTCGTTGGTGAGCGCCTCGATCCGGTGCACGGTCGTGTGGCTGAACAGATAATCGATCAGCACCTTCTGCGCCGCCATCCCGAGCTTGCGACCGCGATGCTCGGGCAGTATCGCGATGCCGATCTCAGAGGTGACTCCCGCCGGCACACCACGAGGTTTCCAGGTCGCCATCCCGATGACCACGTCGTCCGCGTTCACCACCGCCACCGCCGAGGACTCCGCTGAGATGAACCCGTCGCGCTCCCACCGCCGCCGGTGCGTCCGCGGATCGATGAGCCCCGGCGACTCGAACTCCCCCAGCGCTTCCGGATCGGTGCTCAGGCGATCGAGGAACGGAAGGTCTGCTTCGGTAAAGGCCCGCAACCTCACGGGTTCCACCGCATCGTTCACAAGGGCTCCTTCGACTGGCGTTAGGCTGACGCGGTGGCGAAGAGCAAGCAGACCGGGCAGGGCACTCCGGCGACCGTAGCGCTCACCAAGGCGGGCCTGGCATTCACGACGCATTCATATGATCACGACCCCGGGGCCAAGTCGTACGGCCTCGAAGCTGCCGAGGTGCTGGGCCTTCCGACGGCTCAGGTGTTCAAGACCTTGCTCGTCGAGGTCGACGGCAAGCTCGCGGTCGGCGTCGTACCGGTCGACAAGCAACTGGATCTCAAGGCGGTCGCCGCCGCGCTCAACGGGAAGAAGGCGTCGATGGCCGACCCGGCAGCGGCCGAGCGCAGTACGGGCTATGTCGTCGGCGGGATCAGCCCGATCGGCCAGAAGCGGAGCCTGCCGACCGTGGTCGACAGCTCCGCCTCCGAACACGACACCGTCTACGTCTCCGGCGGCCGCCGCGGCCTGGACATCGGCCTCACCCCCGCCGCCCTCCTCAGAATCACCGCCGCCCACACCGCCCCCATCGCCCGCTGATCCCGATTCATCCACCGGTGACATCGGGCGGGGCACCCTCGTCGCCGATCTGCAGAGCACCGGTCATCAACGACACAACCTGACTCATCGAAGCGTCAGCAGACCGTACTACGGCGGCCCGGCGACCCAGGCGGTGCACATGGATCCGGTCGGCCAGCTCGAACACCTGCGGCATGTCATGGCTGATCAGTACGACGGGAAGCCCCCGATCGCGAATCCGCCGGATCAGGTCGAGAACCAGCCGCGACTCCTTGACCCCGAGCGCGGCCGTCGGTTCGTCCATGATCACCAGCCGGCTGCCGAACATCGCCGCCCGGGCGACCGCGACGGCCTGCCGCTGACCACCTGACAAGGTCTCCACGATCTGCCCGATGTGCTGCACGGTTTCGATGCCCAAGGCATCCAACTGCTCCTGCGCCTGCTTGCGCATCGTGGCTCGATCCAGCAGCCGGAAGACGGACCCGATCGGCCCGGTACGGCGAAGCTCCCGGCCGAGAAAAAGGTTGGTCGCGATGTCCATCGCCGGTGCCAGCGCAAGCGTCTGGTGAACCGTCTCGATCCCGGCCTTCCGTGCTTCCAACGGTGAATGGAATCGCGTCTCCTGCCCGTCGAGCAGGATCACGCCCTCGTCCGGGACGAGCGCGCCCGAGAGCGCCTTGATCAGACTCGACTTGCCGGCACCGTTGTCGCCGACGACGGCGAGCACCTCCCCGGCGTAAAGGTCGAAGTCGGCGCCGTCGATCGCGGTCACCCGGCCGTAGCGTTTGACGAGTCCCCTGGCTTGGAGTGCCGGCGTGGTCATCGGGACCTCCTGCGTGCCAGTTGGTCGAAGGAGACGGCTGCGATCACCAGTACGCCGGTCGCCACGTCCTGGTAGAGGCTGTCGATACCGGCCTGGGTCAGCCCGCTGCGCAGTACGGCGACAATGAGCGCGCCGACCACTGTGCCGCCGACGCTACCCCGGCCGCCGAAGAGGCTGGTGCCACCGATGACGACGGCGGTGATGCTGTCGAGGTTGCCGGTCTGGAAGGCGTTCGGGTCGGCGTTCGGGATCCGGCCGAGTGCCTGCCAGGCCGCGAACGCGTAGATCACGCCCGCGATCAGGTAGACGCTGAACCTGGTCCGGCCGACATGGATCCCGGTCAGCCGGGCCGCCTCGGGGTCGTTGCCCAAGGCATACACATGACGACCCCATGCGGTCTTCGCCAACGCGTACCAGGCGATCGCGAACATCGACACAGCCAGCGTCATCCCATGCGTCACCTTGATCTGACCGAACAGATAGCCGCCCTCCCCCAGAACGTTCAGCAGATCATCCGTCACCGGCCACGAATTGCCTTGGGAATAGAGCCGTCCAACCGCCAGTACTACGGTCAGCATGCCGAGCGTGACGATGAAGGGTGGCAAGTTGAGCCCGGTCACCAGACCGCCCGAAACTCCGCCCAACAGAGCGCAGACCAGAAAGCCTGCCAGCAAGGCGAGAACCGGCGCGCTTCCCCCGGTCACCAGCCGGGCGAAGAGCATCGTGCCGAGCACCATGATCGCGGCGTTGGCCAGGTCGATTCCGCCGGTCAGCACGATCAGCGTCTGACCGAGCGCGAGCGTCCCGACCACCAGCGACTGCTGGACGACGAGCGACAGGTTGTCGACGGTCAGGAAGGTGCTGGTCGTGGCGCCGAAGACGATGATCGCGACCACCAGGGCGCCGAGCGGACCGAGCGCTGGATTGTGCAGGAGGGCGTCCGCTGTGCGGCCACGGAGTTGAGAGGTTTGGGTCGACATCCCATCAGCCCCAGCAGTTCTGGGCGCCCCAGGTGGTGTCCTTGCTGTCCAGCCCGGGCAGCGGTTTGTCGGTGATCAGCTGCGCTCCGGTGTCCTGGAAACCGGCCGGCTTGCTGCCGTCCTTGCTGAAGGCAACCACTGCGTCGACTCCCCGCTCGGCCATCTTCTTCGGGAACTGCATCACCGTCGCGAGGTACTTGCCCGCCTTCACATCGGCGACGCCCTGACAGCCGCCGTCGATCGAACCAACCGCTACCTTCCCGGCCAGACCCTTCGCCGCCAGCGCAGCGACAGCGCCGCGAGCGGCCGGCTCGTTGATCGTGTAGACGGCGTTGACGCTCGCGTCGCGCTGGAGCAGGTTCTCCATCGCCGACTGCGCCTTGTTCTGGTCACCGTTCGTGGGGGCGGCTCCGATGATCGCGGGGTCGCCCTCCTTGAGGCCCATGCCCTGCAGGAAGCCACGGTGCCGTTGCTCGTCCACGGTCCCGCCCGGCGTACCGTCCATCAGCAACACCTTCGGCACGGTCTGGCCGAGGGATGCCTTGACGTACTTGCCCTCGAGTTCGCCGGCGGTCAGGTTGTTCGTCGCATAGGTCGCGTCGACGGCGTCCTTCGGGTCGGTCTCGGTGTCGAGGGCGATCACCAGGATGCCCTTCTCCTTGGCCTGTTTGAGCGCGCCGAGGATGCCGGTCGAGTTGCTCGGCGTGATCAGGATGCCCTTCACACCTTGCTGGATCAGGTTCTCGATCGCGGAGACCTGGCCCTCGTTGTCGCCGTCGAACTTGCCGGCCAGCGCGATCAGGGCGGCGCCCTTGGCGCTGGCGGCGGCCTTGGCCGAGTCGCGCAGTTTCACGAAGTACGGATTGGTGTCGGTCTTGGTGACGAGTCCGATCTTGACCGGACCGGCGCTGTCACCGCTGTCGCCACTGCCCGATTTCGTCTTGGTGCAGGCGGTGGTGCCGGCCAAGCACAGGGCCAGTACGACGACAGCCAGCCGGCGTGGAGTCTTGAGTGCCACGGATCTGCCCTCCGGGGTCGGGGCACCCGGGAACTGAACCCGGGCGGGGGTTCGAGCGAGTCGGTCCGCTCGTTCGAGCGAAGTTAGGCCCGGGCCGGAAGCGGCCGCAGCCTTTGCGCAAAGGCTTGCGCAAGACACGCTGAGCGACCACCATTTGACGGATGGTCACGATGTCCGAGGTCGCCCGCAGCGCCGGCGTCTCGGTCAGCACGGTCTCGCACGTCGTGAACGGCACGCGGCTGGTCGCGCCGGCCACCCGGGCGAAGGTGCACCGGGCGATGCGGTTGCTCGGCTACCGGCACCATCCGATCGCGCGGTCGCTGGCCGCCAGCTCGCACCAGACGATCGGCCTCGCGCTGACCGCCGCCTCCAACCCGTACTGGGTCGAGCTGATCCAGGGCATCGACGGCGAGGCGACCCGCGCCGGTCTGAACCTGATCATCGTCGACACCCGCGACGACGCGCGGCACGAAGCCGCCGCCATCGCCAACCTGCTCGCGCACCACATCGAAGGGCTGGTGATCGCGCCCGCGGCCGGCTGGAAGGACCTCACGCTGCCGCTGCTGCGCGACCATCCGGTGCCGTATGTGATCGTCGACCGCATCGATCCGGTCCTACGGGTCGACCAGGTCGGCGTCGAGAACGAGACGGCGACCGCGGCGGTGGTCGACCACCTGATCTCGCTCGGCCATACCCGGATCGGCATGGTCTCGGGAATCCCCGATCTGTCCACCAGCACCGAGCGGCTGCGCGGCTTCCGGCTGGCCCATCAGCGCGCGGACCTGCCGGTCGATCCGTCACTGGTCGTCGACGGGGCCTCGACGAGTGAAGGCGGGCGGAAGGCGGCGCTCGCGTTGCTCGATCATCCGTCGCCGCCGACCGCAGTGTTCGCGGCCAACAACAACATGACGATCGGCGCGCTCGCCGCCTTCCGCGCCGCCGGGGTGCGGGTGCCGCGCGATCTCGCGGTGACCGCGTTCGACGACTTCGCCTGGGCCGACCTCTTCAGCCCAGGCCTCACCACCGTCGCCCAACCGTCCACCGCGATCGGCGCCCGTGCGGTCCAACTCCTCCTCCGCCGCATGACGGACCCCGCCGCCCCACCCCACACCGTCCGCCTCCCCGCCGAAATCATGCACCGAGAATCCTGCGGCTGCACCCCCCGCGACTGAGCCCTTGCGTCCGAAGAAGTGGACTACACGTCCCTCCGCTTCTTCGGACGCAGGCGACGAAGGTCAGCCGGTGATGCTCGGGCGACCTGTCTCCAGGTGACCGGTGAGGCGGCGGCGGTACGTCGGGTCTTCGGCGGTCGTCACCTCGACGTCGTACCAGCCTTGGTCGGTGGGCCAGGTGAGGGTGCGGGTTTGGCGGCCGCGAACGTCTTGGGTGATTGTCCGGCTGCCGTAGCCCCGCGCCTCGAGCTTCAGGCTCAACGGCTTGGTCCCGGTGTTCTCCAGCTCGATCTTCAGCGAGGTGCCGTCCCGGCTGACCCGTACGTCGAGTCCCGCGGCGATCCCGTCGACAGACCCGGCGAACTCGACCCAGAACCGGTTCGGCCCCTGGACCGACAGCTCGAACGGCCCACTCACCGGAATGTCCTGGAACAATTGCCCGCGGACATCGAGATGCGCCGGCGCGGGCAACTCACCGCCGTACGGATAGATCGCGAAATGCGCTGCCTCATCAGCTTTGTTGCCCAGTCGCAGTTTCAGCTTGCCCTCGGCAACAAAGCCCGAAACCGACGGCTGGTAAGGCAGAGCGCGCGCTGGCCGGCGTCCAGGTTCCTGCACCGGAAGCGCCTGCGAGACGGGCGGTGTCGGCTTCCAGCGGCTGATCGGCGCCGGGATCGGACCGGGCGCGTCGACGCTCGGCTGGCGGTAGGTCTTGGTGAAGTCGAAGGCCGAGACCAGGTCGCTGCAGGCGGTCCGGCGCCACGAGCTGATGTTCGGCTCCTGTACGCCGGTGAAGCGCTCCAGGAACTGGATCACGGAAGTGTGGTCGGCGACCTGCGAGTTCACGTGCCCGCCCACCGTCCACGGCGAGACGATCGTCATCGGAACGCGCGGGCCGAGGCCGATCGGGCGCCCGGCGTACCAGTCGTCACCTTCGCCCGAGGCAGGCCGTGGTGCGACCGGCGGCGGGACGTGGTCGAAGTAGCCGTCGTTCTCGTCGAAGTTGATCAGCAGCACGGTCTTGGACCAGGTCTCGGGATCCGAGGCGATCGCGTCGAGGAGGTCGTAGACGAGGTTCGCGCTGGCGACCGGCGTCGACGAGCCGGGGTGCTCGGAGTCGACCGCGGACGGGACGAGCCAGCTGACCTGCGGCAGCGTGCCGGCCTTGATGTCCGCACGGACCCGCGGCACCAGCGACTCGGGCTCGCTGCGGTGCATCGCCTTGTAGAACAGGGCTTGGTCCTTGGCCGGCTGCAACTTGACGGCTGCTTCAAGCTGTTGAAGCGCCAGTGTCTGCTCGGCCGGCGTCTTGTCGAACAGCCGGTCGTAGAACTCCTCAGTAGTCCGGTAGCCACCCGGCACAGTACTCAGGATCCGGTGACCGAGTTCCTTGAACGTCTTGAAGTACTCCACCGCGTTGTCGGTGAAGTTGTCCCACTCCTGGTAGATCTGCCAGGAGACACCAGCCGCTTCGAGCCGTTCCGGGTACGCCGTCCAGTCGTAACCCTCGTGGTCGTATGAGTACGCCGCATTGGTGACGGCGCGCTGCGTCGTACCAGGTTCGAAGCCCGTCGTACCGGACCACAGGTAGTTCGGGTTCGGGTTGGTGGAGCCGTTCACCGAGCAGTGGTAGGCGTCGAGGATCGTGAACGTCTCGGCCAGCTCGTACTGCATCGGGATGTCGCGGCGTTCGTAGTGCGTCATGGTCGCGGCGGTCTTGGCCTGCACCCAGTCGTCGTTCCAGCCGTTGCCCCAGGCCTGGGTGGCGTCGGTGTAGCCATGCGCGAGCGCGCCGAGGTACTGGATGTCGTCCGCCTTCCGGCCAGCGTCGGCAGCCGCCTGGCGGATCGAGAACGGCAGCACCTCGCCACCGCCGGTGACCGGCTGGTGGAAGACCGGCTTGCCGTTGCGGAGGCGGAGCGGCTGACGGTCGCCGTACCCGCGGACACCACGCAGCGTGCCGAAGTAGTGGTCGAACGAGCGGTTCTCCTGCATCAGCACGATCACGTGCTCGACGGCGCGCAGGCCGCCAGGTCTCGGCGGTTGTGCCATCGCGGTGTGCAGCGACGGTGGGAGCAGCGACAGCGCTGCCCCACCGGCAGCTGAACCAAGTACGAGACGGCGGGAGATCTCAGTCATGCCCCGGACGCTAATTCACCGTCCGAGCCCTGCGGGATGGGTACGCGCGTTGATTCGCCTGAAGTTCACATGCCCGTACTACGGCGGCTCAGCGCCGCGTCGCGCAGGCCGGTCAGCACCGCCTCGGTGGTGTCCCAGCCCATGCAGGCATCCGTGATCGACTGTCCGTAGGTGAGCGGTTGCGTCGGGTCGAGATCTTGCCGCCCCTCGACCAGGAACGACTCCAGCATCACGCCGACGATCGCCTTGTTGCCGCTAGCAACCTGCTCGCCGATCTCGGCCGCGACCTCGGGCTGACGGCGGTGGTCCTTGCGGCTGTTCCCGTGGCTGGCGTCGACGACGATGCGCTCCTGCAGGCCGGCCTTGCGGAGCAGCTCCTGGGCGCCGGCGACCGAGTCGGCGTCGTAGTTCGGGCCGGAGTCCGAGCCGCGCAGTACGAGATGGCAATCCGGGTTGCCGCGGGTGTGCAGGATCGCGGGGGCGCCGTCGTGGTCGATGCCGGTGAAGACGTGTGGGACCGCGGCGGCCTTGATCGCGTCGACCGCCGTGCCGATGCTGCCGTCGGGGCGGTTCTTCATCCCGATCGGCATCGAGAGGCCGGACGACAGCTGGCGGTGCACCTGGCTCTCCACGGTCCGCGCACCGATCGCACCCCAGCCGACGGTGTCCGCGATGTACTGCGGGGTGATCGGGTCGAGGAACTCACAGCCGACCGGGAGGCCCTGGGCCAGGACTTCGAGCAGCAAGGCGCGGGCGGTGCGGAGGCCCTTGTTCACGTCGCCGGTGCCGTCGAGATCGGGGTCGTTGATCAGACCCTTCCAGCCGAGGGTGGAGCGCGGCTTCTCGAAGTACACGCGCATCACCACGAGCAGACCGTCGGAGAGCCGATCGGCGATCGGCTTCAGGCGCTCGGCGTACTCGAGGGCGGCCTTGGCGTCGTGCACCGAGCAGGGGCCGACGACAACGAGCAGGCGGTCGTCGGTGCCGTCGAGAATGTTGGTCACGGCCTCGCGACCGGCGACGACGGACTCGGCGAGCTCTTCGCTCAGCGGCAGCTCGTCGTGCAACGCGAGCGGCGTGATCAACGGGACGGTCTTCTCGATCCGCCGGTCGACGACAGATCGGGACGGGGCTTTGGACAGGGCATTCATGGTGCTGGACCTTTCCGCCGGACTTCCGCGGTCGGTCCCGTGGTCAGCGCCGGCTGTGTGCATGAGAAAAGGCAAGGACGAATGTCCTTGCCTCGAGCCGGCTGCTGGTACTTGGTTCAGGCGTCAGCAAATGGCTGAGTCGCCCGGCACCACAGCCGGCCACTCAAAAAATCGCCAATAGCAACGCTTCACGACACCGACAATAACACCCACCCCAGTAACCGCGACCATCCGATCCTCGTTGAGCCTCGCAACGACATCGTGATGTTTCCTAAGGGGTGCAGTGAGGCCGCGGACGTTCGAACTTGTCAGGTACCACGACCTGAGTGGGGTGTCCGGGACCGGTGTGGTCGCCGAGGGGTGTGTGTTCACCGATGGCTCGGTGGCACTGCGCTGGCGCGGCAACAACCCGGCGACGGCCGTCTGGCCCGACCTCGACTCGATCCTCGCCGTCCACGGCCACCACGGCGCCACCGAGGTGCGCTGGCTGGAACCACCAACTGAGCCAGAGCCGGAAAACGACCTCAACCACCTGTTCGACGTACAACACAACGTCCGCCCACCAACCGGCATCGCTGATCCGTCCGGCCTGCCGGCACCCCATCCACGCGGCTGGGCCGCCGCCCGCCACCTCCGCTGAACTGATTCCAGCCCCACCCCACCGCCCCGGTCAGGGGCCCGTCTGCTCAGCACCCTCACCTCACGGAGCCACCGCCATGGACCTCACTGCCGACCGGCCGCGCCTGCTGCCCACCCTCGACCCGTCCTGGACGACACCGCTGGGCGATCAGCGAATCTTCAACTTGTCAGGTAGAACTGGGCTCGTGACACAGATCTACCTGGTTCGGCACGGTGAGCCGGACTACACGCCCGTCGACAGCCGGGGCTGGCCCGGCATGGCGGCGGACACGGCTCCGCTCAGCCCAGCGGGCGCGAAACAGGCCGAGGCCGTCGCGGACCTGCTCAGCGGGATCGGCGCGACCTACCTGGTCAGCTCTCCGTTCACCCGGGCGCTGCAGAGCGCTGCGATCATCGGGCACCGCTTGGCGCTCGGCGTACGGGTGGACTACGACCTGCGCGACTGGCTGCCGGACAGCACGGGCTCCTGGCGCGGCACAGCCGACGTACGGGCTGCGCGGGCCGAGTTCGACGAGTACGGCGGGGAGTGGCCGGAAGGTGTCGCACGGCCGTGGGAGCCGCGGTCCAGGGTCCGGGAGCGGGCTCGGGCGGCGCTGGCCCGGCATACGGCGAGCACGGACGGGCCGGTGCTGGTGATCACGCACGCGCTGGTCATCGAGGCGCTGACCGGGGTCCCGAGCACTCCGCACGGCACGCACGAGTACTACCGCTACGACCCGGCCGACGACGCCTGACGGCATATCCTCGACCAGTGCCCGACGACGGACCCACCGACCTGCCTGCAGCTGCTGTCGGTGCGCCCGGCACCCAGTCGGCGACACTCGGGCGCCACACTCCTCCGCTGGGCCTCGTACTCGCGGTGATCGCACTCGGCGGCGTGATCGGCTCGCTAG
Organism: Kribbella sp. NPDC006257; assembly: GCF_040613535.1. Classification (NCBI taxonomy): domain Bacteria; kingdom Bacillati; phylum Actinomycetota; class Actinomycetes; order Propionibacteriales; family Kribbellaceae; genus Kribbella; species Kribbella sp. NPDC006257. The sequence continues at coordinate 446,120 of NZ_JBEXSJ010000001.1, read as the reverse complement.
CGCGCTACGGGCTCGCTGACGGCTTCCCACATGCGGCCGGGAGCTTCCCGTGGGCGACGTTCGCCACGAACGTCGCCGGCTGCTTCCTGATCGGCATCCTGCTCGCGCTGCTGACGCCCCTGTCGCATCCGCTGCTCCGGCCGTTCCTGGGGACGGGGATCCTCGGCGGGTTCACCACGTTCTCGACCTTCGCCGTCGACACCGACAAGCTGCTGCCGCATCACGCCGTACTGGCGCTGACCTACCTCTTCGGCACGCTCGCGGCCGCCCTGCTGGCGGCTGTCCTGGGCGAGCTCACAATCACAGCGGTACGCCGGTGAACCTTCTCCTGGTCGCGGCCGGAGCCGCCGTCGGTGCGCCCTTGCGCTACCTCACCGACAAGCACCTGGTCCATCGCCTGCTCGTCGGCACCAGCACCGGTACGCCGTTCCCGTGGGGCACCTTGGCGGTCAACGTGCTCGGCAGCTTCGTGCTCGGCCTGCTCACCGGTACGACGAATCACACGGTCACCCTGCTGATCGGCGTCGGCTTCTGCGGCGCCTTCACGACGTACAGCACCTTCGCCGCCGAAACCACCGCCCTGGCCGGCACCGGTCACCGCCTCAAGGCAACTCTCAACGCCACCCTCAACCTGGCCTTCGGCCTAGCCGCCGCCATCCTCGGCGCCGCCCTCACCTAGCGGCGGGCTGCTGCGACCAGGGCGTCGACGGCTTCGGAGAGGGAGGCGACCCAGCCGGCGGGTTCGCCGAGGGATTGCCAGCCGGGGCCGCCGATGACTAGCGAGTACGACGGGCGAGTGCGGGCCAAGGTCCGCAGCGACTCGAGGTCGGCGGTTCGCGGTGCGCTGGACCAGATGAAGACGGCGGCCGGGCGGATCCGGCGTACGGCAGCTGACAGGGAGTTGATCGGAGTCGCCGCACCGAGCGTCTGCACGCGCACCCCGCGCTCGGCGAGAGCCGCCGCCAGCGCCAGCAGCGGCAGCGCGTGGTCCTCCAGCTCGAGACAAGCCAGTACGACGGGCCGCGCGCTCTGGTCGGGTTTGTGCCGCTCGACCGCGCGCCTGGTGTGGTACCGCAGCCCGCCCGCGACCGCGTCGGTGGCGAGGTGCTCGACCTCGACGCACTCTCCGGTCCGCTCCCACTGCTCGCCGACGCCGACCAGCAGTGGCACCAGCCGGCTGGTCCAGGCCTCGACCGCACCGGACCGATCGAGGCTGCGGGCAACTTCATGGGTCAGCCGGTCGCCGTCCATCGCGTTGGCGAGCTGGAAGAGATCGGCCGACTCGACCTTCGGCGGCCGCCGGACGACGGGCGCGCGGGTGCCTTCGGCAACAGAAGTGGCCGATGTCACATTCGGTGATCGGGCGGGGTAGATCCGGTCACGAACGGTCGAGGCGGCCTCGGCGGTCGGGACGCCGGCGTTGACCAGTTTGAGCATCGCCCGGAGCCGGGCCAGATCCTCGGCGCTGTAGCGGCGATGACCGCCGGTTGAGCGTGCGCTCGGGCGCAATCCGTACCGCCGCTCCCAGCTCCGCAGGGTCGGTGCGGCGATCCCGAGCCGGCGCGCGACGGCACTCACCGTCAGGGTCTCGGTGTCGGTCGGCACGCTGTTCATGATGCCTGTTCCCAGCCTCCGGAGGGCAGAAATCGCCCCTCGCCGATAACAACTCGACCGAGTTTCGAGATAACAAGGGTTGAACTGCGCATGAGTTGAGCATAGTTTTCACCGAGCGCCCGTCCGCGCTCACGGTGAGTCAAGGAGGTTGCCATGTCGAGAGGGATGCCTCGCCTACCCCGCCCGCTCATGGATCTGTGGGACTGGCAGTCGCAGGCCGCGTGCCGCGACGTCAACCCGGAGCTGTTCTTCTCCCCCGAATCGGAGCGTGGCGTTCGCAAACGCGCTCGCGAGATGGTGGCCAAGTCGCTCTGCGGTACCTGCCCGGTCCAGCCCGAGTGCCGCCAGCACGCTCTCTCCGTCGGAGAGCCGTACGGCGTCTGGGGTGGTACGACAGAATCCGAACGGGACAACGTGGTACTTGCCGAACACAGGAAGTCCGCCTGACGGCCGGCGCAGGAAGCGGCACCCCGGTGCCCCAACCAGACCCTCCCGGGTCCGCCGGCTCACCCAGAACCGCCGGACCCGGGCCCCACCATCAGCCTGAATTCAAACCCCGGAAATTTCCGGGGGACTTTTCTGCCGATGAGTGGAATCGATGCCACGTAGAGCGCTGGAATATAAACACGCGTTGGAGCAGCCGGGCTCAGGTTGTGCGTACACACGGCAACGGCCCGGCGGGGGGCGCCGGGCCGTGCCTTGTGGGGGCGCGTTCAGGTGGACCGGGTCAGGCCTCTTGAGCGGAGTACGGAGTTTTCCAGGGGGCGGAAGACCAGGAGCTCTATGCCTACGCCGACGACGAAGATCAAGATGATGCCGGCGAAGACCAGTGAGATGTCCGACAGGGACATGCCGTCGTGGAGGTATTGGCCCAGGCCCTTGCCCAGGTCTGGTGAGGTGGCGATCAGCTCGGCTGCCATCAGCGAGCGCCAGGAGAAGGCCCAGCCCTGCTTCAGACCGCCCAGGAACCCAGGCAGCGCAGCGGGAAGCAGGATGTACCTGATGCCACCCAGCCGGGAAGCGCCGAGCGCCTTGCCGACGCGCGGCAGGATCGGCGGCACCTGGTCCAGCCCGGAGACCAGACCGTTGGCGATCGACGGTACGGCGCCGAGCAGGACGACCCAGTAGATCGCCCGGTCGTTCAGCCCGAACCAGAGGATCGCGGCCGGCACCCACGCCACCGACGGCAGGCTCTGCAGACCGGAGACGAGCGGACCGATTCCCCGGCGTACGACCTTGATGTTGGCGATCGCGAGACCGAGCGGCACCGCGATCAGCAGCGAGATGGCGAAGCCGATCACGGCCCGGTGCACCGAGACCCAGAACAGGTCGACGATGTCGCCGGTGGTGACGAGCTGCCAGATGTTCGACCAGACCGCCGACGGCGCCGGGAGCTTGTACTCCTCCCAGATCGCCGCCGCCCAGAGCGCTTGCCAGACCCCGATCAGCAGTGCGATCGCGATGATCGGCGGCAGCACCCGGGCCGCGATCCGCTTGGCGACCGCGACCGGCCCGGTCGCGCGATCCGACAGCGGGGTGTCGAGGGCGTCCAGCCCCGCGCCGACGGACTCGGTGTCAGCCCGTACGACCCGGTCCTGGGTGTCAGGCTGCGGCATGACTGCTGATCACCCTTCGCAGCTCGGCGTTGATCTCGTCGATCGTGGCGACCTCGGCCGCGCCGGTGACGCCGTCGACGGCCCACTCGCGAACGACCCGACCCGGCCGGGACGACAGCAGGACGACGCGCTGCCCGAGCCGCACGGCTTCCCGGACGTCGTGGGTGACGAACAGGATCGCCGTACGGGTGGCTTCCCAGATCCGCAGCAGTTCGGCCTGGAGTACGTCGCGGGTGATCGCGTCCAGGGCCGAGAACGGCTCGTCCATCAGCAGCAGCGACGGCTTGCGCGCGTCACCGTTGGACGTGTGGTCGGCCGTCGAAGCCAGCGCGCGAGCCAGCGCGACCCGCTGCCGCATACCGCCGGACAGCTCGTGCGGGCGCTTGTTGCCGAGTCCGCCGAGACGGACCAGCTCGAGCAGTGAGGCCGCCTTGCGACGGCGCTCCGCACGACCGACGCCGGCCATCCGCAACGGCAGCTCGACGTTCCCGGCGGCGGTGAGCCACGGCATCAACGCCGGCTCCTGGAACACCACGGCCGGCCGGGACGAACTGATATCGATCGTCCCGGACGACGCCTTGTCCAACCCGGCGACCAGGTTGAGCAGCGTCGTCTTGCCGCATCCGGAAGCCCCGAGCAGGCAGACGAACTCGCCGGGCTCGACCTGCAGCTGTACGCCGTCCAGCGCGACGACCGCCTGCTTGCCGTTGCCGAACACCTTGCCGACACCGTCGAATCTGACGGCCGGCCGCGCTTCGGTCCGAACCCGTTGTGCCTCGACTGTCGCGGTCATCTTCGCCTGCCTCTCGATGGCTTTCCGGGTCCTACTTCTTGTCCAGACCGGCGGCGTCGACCTCAGGCTTGCCGGCGGCCTTGAGTACCTCGTTCAGCAGGGTCAGGTCGGCGAAGCCGGCCACGTCCGGTGCTTCCTTGGCGATCTTGGCGCTGACCTGGTCCTTCGCGAGCTGCGGGAAGGTGGACGCGACCGGGTCGGTGGTGAGCTCGATCTTGCTGAACGCGCGATCGATCACCGGCTGCTTGAGTGCCTTGCCGGTCAGGGCGAGCAGCTGCGCGTTGACCGTCTTCTCCGCGGTCGCCTTGTCGGTGCTCGCCGCGTCGATCGAGGCGACCAGGCCGGTCAGCAGGGCCTTGACCGTCGCCGGGTGCTCCTTGAGGTACTGGGTCCGGACGATCAGCACCGTGGTCGGGAACTTCCCACCCGGCCAGAGGTCGGCCTCGTCCACCAGCACCTTCGCACCGGCGTCGATGATCAGGCGCGAGGACCACGGCTCGGGCAGCCAGGCGCCGTCGACCTCACCCTTCTTGAACGCATCCAGGGTCTGGGCGTTCTCCAGGTTGGTGATCTTGACCTTGCCGGTCAGGCCCTTCTCTTCCAGCCACTTCTTCAGCGCGACGTCCTGGGTGTTCCCCAGCTGCGGCGTGACGATGGTCTTGCCGGCCAGGTCGTCGGGCTTGGTGATGGTCGGCTTGACCACGAACTGCGCGCCACCGGAGACGGTGCCGGCGATCAGCCGGGCCGCTTCACCCTTCGACTTGGCGTAGGCGTTGATCGCCGGACCCGAGCCGACGAAGGTCGCGTCGATCGAGCCACCGAGCAGCGCGGTGACGGCGTCGCCGCCGGCGTTGAACTTGGTCGGCACCAGCTTCGTGCTGCCGAGCTCCTTGGCGAACAGGCCTTCGCCGAGGCCGATCAGCGCCGGTGCGTGGGTCACGTTCGGGAAGTACCCGAGCCGCAGTTCGGTGGCCGCCCCCTTGTCGGCAACCGGTGCCGCGTCGTCGCCGGCCTTGTCGGCCCGCGAGCAGCCGGCCACGACCAGCAGCGCGACGGCGACAGCGGCGGCCGCGACGGCGCGCGGAGTACGAGTGATGTGCTTCATTCGGCGGATCCTTCGGTCTCAACAGGACGCGCCGTGTGCTCGGCCCGCCCCGTCTGTGCGATCGGAAGAGATTGGGCCGAGGTCCCCCCTGGGCTACCGCTCTCGACCTTGAGTAAACAGCAGAAATTGAACCAACTCAATAGCCTTAGCTGTCATTCCCGCCCACATCGTGAGACCACTAATACTGCTTTTGGACGCCGATCCACCGCAAGTCATCAAGAACTGACCCAAACACTCATCATTCCGTCCGGATACCGGAATCGGGGGCTGGCGACCGGACTGATCAGCCGCGCGGGTTGTCGTCGGGTTTGGCGTCGTCGACCGGGGTGTCTTTGCCGGTCTTGTCGGTCGGGTCCGGCGTGGGCTCGACCTCGGGCTCAGGTTCCGGAGCCGGGTGTTCGGGTTTGTCGTCCGCGGCGGGGTGGTTGGAGAGGCGGGGGTCGCGGAACGGCTCGAGGGACGCCAGGAAGTCGGGGTCGTCGTCGGGGGCCAGCGGACGCGGTTTGGTGTTCGGGCGCTTCGTCGCGGGTCGGCCCGGAGTGAGTTCCTGCTCGCGCGCGTAGTACCGGACGGCCAGCAGCCAGACGATCGGGCCGGCGAACGGCACCAGGACGATCAGCAGGATCCAGATCAGCTTGGGCAGGTACGGCACGTCCTTGTCCCGCGTCTGGATGCAGGAGAACAGTGCGTAGACAGTCAGGAACAAGCTGATCAGGAACGGCAGATAACGAGCCACACCCCCACAGTACGGCTCCATCGCAGAGCACGCGGGCGAACCACCCCGCAGGTCGTACCGATCAGGCACCCGTTCGGCTCCGAACACCGACCGACCGCGCCGGACCGAGACCACGTCCTCCCCGCGGCACCGGCAGAGGAGCGACGAGGAAATTGTTCGAAACTTATGCACCGACAAGGCTTGGGCCATGAACGGTCAACGCCGCGCCGTCGCGGTCCTCGGGTCTGGCGTCGCCGGCCTGACGGCGGCCTACGTCCTCAGCCGGACCACCGACGTCACCCTCTTCGAGGCCGACGACCGGCCGGGTGGTCACGCCCACACCCACGACGTGATCGACTCCGCCGGCACCGCGCAGCGGATCGACACCGGCTTCATCGTGCACAACGAACGCGCCTACCCGAACCTGCTCAGACTCTTTGCCGAGCTAGGGATCCGGACGCAGCCGACCGAGATGAGCATGAGCGTGCACTGCGAGGGCTGTGGTCTCGAGTACGCCGGTGGCCGCGGACCGGGTGCGTTGTTCAGCCAGTGGCGCCGCACTCTCGATCCCCGGTTCCTCCGGATGCTCGTCGAGGTGCCCCGCTTCCATCGCGAGGCCCGCGCCGTGCTGGCGGCCGGCGACGACAGCCTCACCTGGGGCGACTTCCTGCGCGACCGGAACTTCTCCCCGTACTTCGTCTGGCACTTCGCCGTACCGCTGGTCTCGTGCGTCTGGTCCGCCGGTTCGGCCGACGCAGCGCTCTACCCGGCGCGCCATCTGTTCCGCTTCCTCGAACACCACGGCATGCTCACCGTCGGCGGCTCACCTCGTTGGCGAACCGTAAGCGGCGGCTCCCGCTCGTACGTCGATGCAGTGGTCGCCCAGCTAGGCACAGTGCACACGTCGACACCTGTCCGCTCGGTTCTGCGGCATGACGACTCAGTCGAGGTCATCACAGCCGACGACCGCCGTACGGAGTTCGACAGTGTTGTTGTCGCGACGCATGGCGACACGGCACTCGACCTGCTTGTCGACGCCACGCCCGAGGAGAAGGCGTTGCTCGGTGCATTCCGCTACTCGGCGAACCCGACCTGGTTGCACACCGACACGTCAGTACTGCCCGAGTCTCCGCGAGCACGCGCCTCCTGGAACTACCGGATGCGCGGCTGCCGGACAGCAGAGCCCCAGGTTCTGGTGAGCTACTGGATGAACCGCCTGCAAGCACTGGACTCAACGGACGAGCACCTGGTCACACTGAATCCCAACGGCTGGGTCGACCCGGCTTCCGACGTAC